>NZ_CP196843.1:0-23847 GCF_059331595.1 Methylomonas sp. PHL2-19 | reverse complement strand
AAACTAATAAAAATTTCAAGTCCTACGCATTATGAACATTGGCTTTTGCTTGCCTTTATGCCGATATTTCAATATTTAATAACGCTACAATCATGACTGATAACGCTCTTGCTACTGGTGTTGTTAAAGAAAATTTGGTTGAACTCTTACTCAAAAAGCGGTTGATGACTGCTGAAGCCATTGAGAGAGTTCAGTCTGCTGCGCTGACGTCAAAAACCCCATTTTCTGCCGTAGCCACCAAATTAGGATTTGTCACTGAGCATGAAATGGCAGTGGTTTTTGCGGAAATGTTAAATATCGAAGTTGTGCGTAGAGCTGATTTTCCGGAAGGAATCTTAACCATCAAACGTCTCAATCCGCATTTTCTAAGGACTAAAAAAGTACTGCCTTTACGGATTGATCAACAAACTTTGGCACTGGCCATGGCCGATCCTTCGGATGATGTTGCTGCCGCCTGCTTTGCGTTTGCATCCGGCTTACCTGTTAAACGATACGCGGTTCTTGAATCTGAACTGGAAGATTTTTTTTATAAGCTGGACGCCGCAAATACCGAGATAGAAGAGTCAGTTGCATTGTCCGCTGTCGATGAAACAAGTATCACGCAGGAGGATATTACAAAACTCAGTGATCTTGCATCGGATGCACCGGTGATTCGATTAGTCAATCGACTTATCATGGAAGCCAGTGATTTAGGTGCCTCGGATATTCATTTTGAACCTGAGAGCAGCGCCTTTTCTATCCGCTTCCGGATTGACGGCTTGTTACAGAAAGTTGAAACACTATCCGCTCGCTGGGCCGATCCTGTCGCCTCCAGAATCAAGCTGATGGCTAAACTTGATATCGCGGAAAGACGTGTACCTCAAGATGGAAGAATCCGGTTTACGTCCAGAGGAAGGAGTATAGACCTGCGTATAGCCACATTCCCTTCGCTTCAAGGGGAGTCCATTGTTATTCGATTATTAGGCCAACAGTCCGTTCAGTTAGATCTCGACACGCTTGATCTTTCATTCTATGGTCTGAATGCCTTAAAAAAAGCCTTAAAAAGACCCCATGGCATTATTCTAATCACAGGACCAACCGGTAGTGGCAAGACAACAACGCTATATGCATCGCTAAATGCCATTCTGAATCCGGCACTCAAGATCGTCACTGTTGAGGATCCGATTGAATACGTGCTGGAGGGTGTTTCGCAACTCCAAATCAAACCGGAAATTGATTTAACTTACGCCGCAGCACTTCGCTCGATTCTGAGAAATGATCCTGACATTATCATGATTGGTGAAATTCGTGACCGCGAGACAGCCGATATTGCCATACGTGCCGCGTTAACAGGTCACTTGGTGTTATCGACCTTGCATACCAATACGGCTGCCGGCGCAATCACTCGCTTACTTGATTTAGGTGTGGAAGCTTTTCTGCTGGCCTCGACGATAGAGCTAACCGCCGCACAGCGTTTAGTTAGAAAATTGTGTCCCTTCTGCAAAAGTCCAAGGGCCATTTCTGAGACTGAAGCTGAATTTATCACCGCCGCAGTCAATCGACTAGCTATCCCTGATACTGTTTATACCGCTACCGGCTGTTGTCATTGTAAAGGCCGTGGATATTCTGGTAGAACTTCTATTTTCGAAGCCATCGAAATAGACGAAATGGAACGTGACATTATTCGATCAAAACAAGACGAAAGCGCATTAATCAAAGCATCGCGTCAACGAGGCGGCACCAGTCTTTGGCAACATGGCATTGAAAAGGCTCTCGCCGGAGAAACCTCTCTTGAAGAAGTACTAAGGGTTGTGGAATGGCGAAAAGTCTAAATAAATTTAGCGTCAAAGCTTTAACCCATGCTGGAGAAATGCGTGATTTGGAAATCACATCTATCTCAGAAGAAACAGTTGCACTTGAGCTTTTACGCGCCGGGTTAACCCCGTTATCGATTACGGCTAACACCAGCAATTGGCTAGACTTACTCAATCGTCCCATCAAGTTTGATGCCAAGCCCAATTTAGCAAACCTTGCCATGTTCACTGAACAATTGGCCGAAATGCTGAAGGCGGGACTTACCGTAGAACGCGCGCTGACTGTTTTAGCTAAACAGCATAATAGTAAAACCATGACCGAATTGGTCAATCGATTACTACGCCGTCTCTCCGAAGGAAGCACTTTATCGAATGCGATGGAGGCCGAAGCGTACTTGCCTCGTTATTTAATCGGCATTGTCCGGGCCTCCGAGCAAGGTGGTCGTATGAGCGAGGGGCTAGCCGATGCCACGCGCTATTTGCAGCGACAAATGTTAACCAGAAGAGGGGTCATCAATGCATTAACCTATCCTGCAGTAGTTTTTGTGATGATCATGATTTCCTTGACGTTTGTTCTAGGATTCGTCATTCCTGAGTTTGAATCAATTTTTGCCGGCGAAGAACATAGACTGCCAAAAATAACGCGCCTGGTATTGACCCTATCCCATTTGGTCACTGAACAAGGTTTCCAACTTTTATTGACCCTGATTGGGATACCTGTTTTGCTTTGGATTAGCATACAAAAAAACGCCAAACTTAAAGGAATCATTGCAAAAGCAGCGCTTCGCATATCGTTTATCCGGTTGATAACTTATGTCGATATCGCAAACGTTTTGGGTGTCATGGGCGCTCTGATCGATAATGGCGTGGAAGTATCGGAATCTGTCCAGTTCGCGGCCCAAGCCGCATCCACACAACACATCCGGGAGCCGTTACAACATGCCTCAAGGGCACTTAGGGAGGGTGTTTCCGTATCGTTAGCACTAAGACGTACCAACCTTATTCCTGAAACAACGTTATCTATTATTGAAGTAGGTGAACACACCGGCTCGTTAGGGACTGCTACAATGCGAGCGGCTCAATTGCTCGAAACGGACTCGATGTACAAAATCGATCGATTGATTACATTACTCAACCCCATTGCCATTGCGTTGCTTGGCTTAATTGTTGGCGCTGTGATATCCGGCGTTATGCTAGGCATCATGAGTATTAATCAGCTGGCGGTAAAATAACAAATAGACAGACAGGGCGATACACTTGTTGAAACAACATAGACACAAATTTGAAGCCTCCATTCATTCTGGTTTCACGCTCTTGGAACTACTCATTGTTCTGGTGACATTGACGATGCTATCGGCAGTAGTTGCGCCACAGGTCATGAATATGTTCTCAGGCGCAAAAACGGATACCGCCGCACTCCAGGTCGATACGCTTTCAACCGCTTTACATTATTACCAAGTAGATGCGGGTGTTTACCCCACACAAGAACAAGGCCTTGAAGCCTTATGGAAACCGCCTTCTGACGTTGTGAAATGGCGTGGACCTTATATTCGTAAGCATGAGCATCTGTTGGACCCTTGGAAACATCCATTTCGCTATCGAGTTCCAGGCCAGAGAGCCCCCTTCGAGGTCTATTCATTCGGCGCCGACGATAAAGAAGGTGGTGAAGGCGAAAATGCAGATGTTGGCTTCGCAAAAGCACCATAATCACGGATTTACTTTACTTGAGCTGTTGATAGTAATCTCTTTGCTTAGCCTGTTGTCCGCAGTGGGTGCGCGAGCTTATCGAGCAAGAAACAGCACCCCTTATTTCGAAGCGATTATCAACACATTGGAACACGCTAAATTGCGGGCTATCAACGAAGGGCGCCGAATTGACCTAACTTGCAATGACATCGCATCCACCGCCCGAACCGGCTTATCGCATCAGTTTTATATGAGTTGCACGAGTACGCTCCCGTCGCCTCAAGAAAACACAACCGTCAGTTTTTTCCCCGATGGCTCATCATCAGGCGGTTTAATCACACTTAAAAATAGTGGGCAAAACAACACCATTAAAATTGACTGGCTCACAGGCAAGCTTGACCAAAGCTAAGGCCGGCAGGTTGCCTTGTCAGTCAGGGTTTGCTTTGCTAGAAGTCATTTTAGCATTTGCGCTATCAGTATTTGTACTGGGCATTGCTCTTCCGGCAATATCACAAACTGTGGCCAAGCTTACGGAGCTTCGCCTGCATTCGACGGCGCTTTCTCTTGCGCATTCAAAACTCAAGGAATACGCATTTGATTGCGCAGAGTTACCCAGTGATTATCAGGGTGTTGAGAACGGTTTTTTTTGGCAAGTGTCTGTAAAAAAAACGCTACCGAATGGCATTGATGGCCCATTGATGGATATTTATTTTGTACAAAACATCAATGTAAAGGTCGCTTCTAATGAACATGCCGAGCCATTGATTAGCCTATCTGCACATAGGCTGGGCGGATTGAATCCGTGAGATCTGTTTCAACCTTACCATGCCGGATGCATGGTTTTACGCTTTTGGAATTGTTGATCGCCTTAGCGGCTGGAATTTTACTGATTGCCGCATTATCGGACATATTAATTTCGATCAAAGACGGCTGGACCAGAGCCGTCCGTATTGAACAGCAATGGAGTGACGAAGCCTCTTCGCAGCAACTTATTTATCGCGTTTTAGAAGCGGCCATTCCTCCGGAACATCCGAATATCCAAGGCGTTCATTTTAAAGGTATGGAAAACTCAATTGAATTTAGCACGGTACCCTCGCAATCTGCCTTTGCATCGGGACGCATGGATGGACGCCTTTTTTTGGCACCTCACTCGAATGGGCTTTTTACGCTCGAATTACGTTTGGATGCACCGGTATTGTCCCAATCTGCGGAAAAACCAAGTGGTCAAAATTGGACGTTGCTCAAAGATATCGAGACAGTTGAATTTTTTTACTTTTCTAAAGGTTCACGCCACGGTAGCAAGCTTTGGGTAAATATGGACAAATTGCCGGAATTAATCAAGTTACATGTTGTTTTTGCTGACAAAACTAGACTTCCATTTTGGATAATTGCCCACCCCTATCAAACAATCAGTGGCAATTGTCTTTTAGACCAAACCAGTTTTATGTGTAGAGCATCCTGATGACTTTAGTATCTCAGCTGCGTTTTGCAGATTTTCAAGCTTTAGCCAAATCAGGATTCGCTTGGTGGTGGCAAGGGCTATCAGACCTGATTCCAGAGCATAAGCGACTAACAACAAAAACCAAAAAGCCGTTATTTCTAATAGTTGAATATCGGCAAACCACACTAATTATGCCTGCCGATATAGCCGCAACCTCTACGGCGTCCATGGATAAAATCCATTTACCCAGCTTATTCGATGAGACCTCCGAAGAGGCGTTGATTGCTTTAACAACCTTATGTAAGGGACATATTGTGGAGGTTTCATTAGATCCACAAGATATTTTACTGTTGGATATATCGCTGCCTAAAACAGCCCAATCCAAATTAAGAGATGCTGTATCGTTCAAGTTAATCACTGAATCGCCACTTGATAGAGACTCGCTTTATTTCGACACGCAAACGAAACGTCACCCTGCTACCGACGTGATCCATCTTGATGTTGCCCTTTGTATACGGGAAAAAGTGGATTATGTGTGTTCTACCCTTGAAAAAGCAGGTATCAACTCGGTAAGAATAGGTTTCTCAAAATCATCGGCAAATGCATTGGATTTCATTTTTTACGTATCCTCCGATATAGCATCCGCTCACTTACGTTTAAAGAAGCATCTTATTTTGTTCTCCAGTTTGATTCTGATAACAGCTGCTTTTTTACCTTTCACTTTTTTCGCAGCGTCCTGGATAGAACATGATATCCGCCAAGAAAACCAATCAATGCAGCAATCCTTAGATGAAAACTCACAATTACTTGCAAAACGCGCGCTGCTTGGAACAATAACAAGCGACTTAAATAAACAAATCCCGTCTCATCGCATGACAAACATATTGAATGACTTAGCAGCCGCTTTACCGAAAACATCATGGATTACATCAATCCAATACGACAAGGGTATCTTACAACTTACGGGGAATTCACCTAATGTGGTAGAAATGATGCGAGAACTCAATAAAATATCAACACTGGATAACTTAAAACTGATTTCGGTCGCTAACTCTAACAGCCCTAATATCCCTTCGCAATTTGAGTTGTCCATTGATTTTCATAGGTGAATACATTGAATATAGAACTTTCACCTCAAATAAGAAAATGGGTGTCGCTAGGATTACTGCTGGTTTTGATCTTCTCTATCTGGGGACTTATTTTCAAGCCCATCATCCACTTGACTGGGCAAGCAGTAGACCAACTTTATGACGCACGCTTTGAATTAGCAAGAGCAAAAAAACTTTCTGAAGATATTGTTAATATTCCGAAAGAAGACATTGAAGCGGAAAGTTCCGCACTAAGACCATTATTAATATGGACCGAAGCGAAATCTGACAAAGAATCTACGATGCAAGAGATTGTCGATCAAGTAATTCACTCTAGCCATTTTAATCTCGAGTCTATGCGAATTTCTGAAACCCTTCAGCAAGGTAGCATTATGCGTGTATCCATTGAATTAAAAGGCGATGGAGAAGAATCTTCGATCATGGAGATGATTACCGAAATCGAGCGACATACTCCGCTGATCGTTATTGACCAATTAACGTTACGTACTTTAAATACCGGCACATTGGAGAACCAAGGCACGATTGTTTCAAAACTTGCCGCCGAATTTCGTTTATCGGGATTTGGCGGCGATTTAGCCGGACTGGAATCCTCTACACGATGACAAAAATTTCTAAAACGACTGCTTGGTTAGCTTGCGCGAATTGTATGGCCGTTATTATAGGCTTAGTGATAACCGAAAAATTACTCTTCGACCAGCCACAAACCGATTTTTTGGAACCTAATAAGAGCAACCCAGAACTGCATGCTCAGGCACCTATCGAAAACCATTCATTGCTAGAAATTCCCTTGTTTCAACCTGGTCGAAAACCCATCGTTGTGGCCAGTGAGGCAATTGCGCCGATTGAGATGCCTCCCCCCTCCCCTCCCCCTACGCTCGTAGGTATTATTCAAACAGGAAAAGATCGGATGGTTCTGCTTGAAGACGGGAAAAAAAACGCCTCAGGATTAATTCATGAAGGAGAAAGCTTCGGTGATTGGAAAATTAGGATTATCGAAAAAAAATCCGCCACAATTGGTCTTACTGAAGATGAGCCGTTGACAATTTCACTACATCCAGAGAATTTGGAACCAATCTCCACTGAAAAACCGGTCGACACCCTTCATTAGCGCACTTTCTGCATCAATCAACACAAGCCGGCTCATCGAGCACCGGGCGTCAGCCGGATAACTTACCGTCCCCGGCCCAGCTCATGCACCGGTTGCGGTACGGTTTTTTCCTGCGCCCTCGCCTGCTGTATCCGCTGCCGTTCGTTCTCGATGTTTGCTTGTAGCTCTGGATTGTTGATCTTAAAACCGTGCTCCGCCGCCAGCTTGACGCACAGGGCTTTGTATTCAGGATTACCGTTAATCCGGAAGCCACCCCATTTCTGCGCGGACAGCTGCAAGGCCGCCAGTACGCAGTCTCTGTTCCGCCAGTCGTGAATGTCGATCTCCCGGCCTTTGTCGACAAAAGACGCAGCGCCGCCTAGCCCTGCTATCTGGCCAGCATCTTCTTTCCGAAAATAGTGAACCTGCCGACCCTGAATTCTCGCCGTATAAGCGCGGATGTCTCGCGGCGTCGGCGGTTCGGTGCTATCCCCTTGGATGCGCTGCGGCTCGGTATGGCGATAACGCCAAACATCCGCTTGTTCCGGCTGTTGCTGTTGCCGTAGCCATTGCTCGTAATCCGGAAAGGGCCGGTATTGTTGGCGTAACTGTTTCCAGGCCTGTTGATGGCCTTCCTTGAGACCGGCTTTCTCGGCGGCCTGTTCGGCGGCGAGGACACTGCGCATGGCATTCAGCAAATCACCCTTGCCTTTCCAGCTGCCTTTTAAAATCGTTTCGCGTTTGGCTTTCTGTTGCGTCGCCAGTTGTTTACGTTCTGCGTCCTGGCGTTTGCGCAATGCCAACGTCGCGGCGTTCCGGGCGGCATAGTGGGCTTGCCGGTCTGCAATAAAGCGTTCCCAGCCGGGTTGCGCCGCCTGGATCGGTTCCGGCCCGCGCTCAACGATGTTTAACCGGTCAATGGGCGGCTGGTAAGGCCCCAGGCGTTTTTGTAAATGCGGCAAACTGGCCGCTCGATCCACGCTGCTGGGTTTGATGACCACCTCGCCGACAAACAGCATGGCGCCGCTGCCCTTCTTTTCGTAGCGGATGCCTTTTTCGGCCAGTTGCCGGTGCAAGGCTTGCCAGTCAGTTGCCGATTGGATGATGGCGGCACCGTCCTCAATCGCCAACCGTTGCGCCGATTTCTCGCCAGTACGTTGTTCACGGTCTCGCGTGACCTGATCGGGTTGCCGCTGCTTTCGCGCCGTATCCAACGCCGTGTCGATGTGCTCACGGCCCAGCTCGCCGTTTTCCAATACTTGATAGCGTCCGTGTTGTTCACGATTCCAGCCTTGGGCGTGTTCGATTCGAGCAATGGCTTTATGTGCTGCTTCAATATCAAAGCCTTTATTCGGCTTGACGACTTTCAGCGTCTCCGGATGCACCCGGTTGATAACCAGATGTAAGTGCAGATTGTCGGTGTCGGCGTGAAGGCCGTAGACGGTTTGGTGGTCGTTCAGTCCCAATTCATCCAGGAAGAGGTTCACCGCTTCGTCTATCTGTTGATGACTGGGTTGTTCGCCTGCTTGCCAGCTGATGACGTAGTGATTGACGGTGTCTTTGCTTCTGACCGCCTCCTGGGACAAGGCCAGCATTTCCGCTTTCTGGCTTTGGGGGCTGTCCGTCAAAAAACCTCGTGAACCGGCATAGACGCATTTCTCGTTTTCATTTTTGCTTTCGGGGTTGAGAATGTAATCCAATAGTCCGCCGATACGGCCGGCTTTGCTGGCGGACTTTTTCGGGTTCTTAATTTTTTTGACGACCACAGCTTAAACTCTCGATATAGGCTTTCAGCGCCACCAGCACCTCGGCGGTTTCCTTGCTGTTGACGCCGTTGCTTTCGTTATGGATATGTTTGACTAAGCCGCCAAGGCGGCGAAGCTCTTTAATCATGATCGCATCGGCATTGGCGATAATCGGCCTGCCGAAGTAGCGGCGGCGCACCAGTTCCGACATGCTCAAGGCCGCTAGGTCTGCGTCTTCGCGTAGGCGTTCTTTTTCGCTGGCCGTGAGGCGCAGCCGTAGCATGGCGTCCAGCGGTTCAACGCCGAGTGTTTCGAATACCATGTGGCTCTCTCCTTTTAAATTCCATGACTTTTGTTAAGGGGGTATCGGTGTCATAGCATCCTCAATCTGACTCGTTGAGGCCATAATTCGGCGTGGTTTTCGACCACATCGGTGCGGCGTTGACAGATGGAGGCCGTTACACCATGCCGTGCCGTATCGAGCTATGTTTGTTTTGAATTCAAGAAACGATAGCGCCGCGCATTAGTGGGGTCCAGGGGCATCCCCTGGCAGGATTGAGCCGGACTGTGAGAAGCGTAGCGCCGAATGGTCTGGCGTCCCTTGGCATCACATACGCTAGTATGTGTATTCCAAGGGCCATCCTGTATCAATGGTTAGGCTTACTTAAAGTGTAAGATTTTAGGTAGTTTAAAACCACTTTTCAATTACGACAATTCGTTTTATGCTTATCTTACGATAAACAGTATTGAAGACAGTAAGCAACGGAGTGATTCTATGGGATACACCAATGAAAAATTAGAGGCGATTGCGGCTAAGTTGAAAAATATGCCGGTCATTGAGAAAAAGAAACAGGAACACAGTAAACAGGATGCAGTAAAGTTGCTGTCAAAAGAGATCGCACTCTTACAAAAACGCGGTTATACCCTGGATCAAATCGCGGAAACTTTACGCGGCGAAGGTTTGGACATTACAACGCCTACTCTGAAGAGCTATTTACAGCGGATTAAAGCCGGGAAAAATAAAGATTCAAAAATGGCGCATAAAACCGAATCGCAAAAAACGGTAACGCCAGTGAATAAGCAAGCAACAGAAACCGGACAAAAGTCTAAAGAGTCGAAAGCATCATTTACGCCAAAACCGGATAGTGACGATATTTAAAGATGGGTTAATCAGTCTCATTTAATCAGCAGCTTAATTTAAGGAAAAATCATTCATGGCTAAAAGAATATTTTTGATCGGTGGTAGCAAAGGCGGTGTCGGTAAAAGCATGGTGTCGATGGCCATCATCGATTATTTGCAAGAACAAGGCGAAAGCGTGTTGTTGATTGAGTCCGATACCAGTAACCCGGATGTCTGGAAAGGTTATGGCGAGTGCGTGGAAACCCAATTGCTCAATCTCGATGAGGCGGATGGTTGGATACAATTGGTAAATTTGTGTGATAGCAAACCCGATAGCGTGGTGGTGATCAATACCGCCGCTCGGAATAACCAGGGCGTTAGTGCCTATGGCGCTACCTTGAATAGCACACTGGCGGAACTGAAACGTGATCTGGTGACGCTGTGGGTGATTAATCGGCAGCGGGATAGTCTTGAACTACTCAAGGAATATATGGACGCGATTCCGGACAGCAAGGTGCATGTGGTCAGAAACGGTTATTTCGGTGAAGAAAAGAAGTTTGAGCTTTATAACGGTTCTAAAATTCGTACCGCCGTCGAATCGCGCGGTGGGCTGTCGTTAAATTTTCCGGACTTGGCGGATCGGGTGAGCGACGATATTTACAGTAAACGGCTGAGTATCGCCAAAGCCTTAAAAGAACTGCCGATAGGCAACCGGGCGGAACTGTCCCGATGGAAAACCGAAGTGAAGAAAACCCTTGAGGCTGTGATTCATGAGTGAGGGGGGCAACAGCCTGGATGAGAGCTTTGCCAAGCTGCTGGGACGACAACCCAGTGATACCGAACGACAACAGCTCTACCGGGTCAGGGATGCACTTCAGTTAAAAAACAATGACGCCCTGTGGTTAGTATTGATGGCCTTACAGTACTACCAAGATCAGTACGAGCGGTTTCCGAAGGCGATAGCGCTGGCCGCGAGTGAAACCCTGGCCGGTTTTAAGGAGACGGCGGATAGCATGATTTTGGCTTCGGCGGAAGCGACCAAAGCGGATTTGGCCAAAGCCATCGCCAGAACTGCTCAGGAGGTAGCGAATCACACCGCCAGCAAACAGATGTGGCAGTGGGCGGCAGGTTGTCTGGCGGTGGCTTTCCTGACTTTTGGCGGCTTTGGCTGGTATTTGCACAGCACGGCCTACGATGCGGGATATAGCTTAGGCTATGGCGTTGGATATGCTGAGGCTAAGGACGAAAAAGCAGCAGCCGCCTGGGCCAATACCCCGGAAGGTAAAACCGCCTATCGACTGGCGCAGAGGGGTAGTATTGGTTCCTTGATCCATTGCAATCAGCCAGGCTGGAAGATCGAAAAGGGTCTGTGCTATCCGCATCCGGTGCCCAACGGCGACGGCTCATCCAGTAGCTACGGTTGGCGTTTACCATAAAAAGTGGGAAGCGGGACGATGACGCGATGAACTATCAAAAATAACGGAAAACGGCCCTATGAAAATCCTCACTTTCATTCGTCACGGTGAAAGCATCGCTAATGCCGGTGGTGTGACGATGGCCCACGATGCCATTCCCTTGTCGGAGTTGGGTAAAGCCCAAGCTCAGGCACTGGCCACCGTCCTCGATCTGCAACCCGGCAGGATTGTGGTCTCTGAATACGTGAGAACTCACCAAACCGCCCTACCCTTTTGTAACAAGGTATCGATGCAGCCGATGATTCTTTCGGCACTGAACGAGTTCTCATGTCTTGATCCGGGCTTGATTCAAGGCATGGTCGGCGCACAGCGCCGTCCAATTGCCGAAGCTTATTGGCAAACCGCCGATCCGGAACAACGCATGGGTGAACAAGCTGACACCTTCCATGAATTTGAACAGCGGGTTGCAGCATTTATTCCGGAACTGGATACCCTGCCGGATAAAACCGTGCTGTTCGGGCATGGTATCTGGTTTGCGTTGCTCACCTGGAAGCTATTGGGGTTTAACGCCCGACACCATCAAGGCATGAAAGCTTTTCGCCGGTTCCGCTCGGGCTTCCCGATGCCCAATACCGCGGTGTACCGTCTAGAATCCTTTACGCCTAGCCGGTGGCGAGTACAAGCTGATGAAGCCACTCTAAGCAAGGCTTTAGCGGCAATGCCGGCAACACTTTTTTAGCCTATCCTCTACCCCGCTTTAAGCAGTCTATTGCTTTTGCTTTTCAGCTCAAAAAACGCCATTTCAAGCCCGTGGCGGCGATTCATCCAGTCTAGCCATACAAATCCCTATCCCAAGCAATAAAAACGTAAAGCCGGCCATTTTTGTGAGCTTTACAAATAAAGGTCATTTGGTATGACGAGTAAGCGATAAAAATAAGAAATAACCAATTAGTTTGTTTATTTCTTTGTTTGTTTATTTGTTAAAAAATTAGTTTGTTTGTTATCTTATCCGTGCTATACTGAACCCATCAATTCACAGGAGAAATCCTCATGCAAACCACCACGATACAAACGGGACGCCCTGCCGAATTTGCGCCGGAAGCCATCATCCAGGCCGGTCAAGAGCTGCGTGATGCTGGCCGCAATATCACCGGCTTTGCTTTACGCCAGAAGGTCGGCGGCGGTAATCCAAGCCGGCTTAAACAGGTTTGGGATGAGTATCTATCCAGCCAATCGGTAACCAAGACGGAACCCGTGGCAGAATTACCGATCGAGGTGGCCGAGGAAGTGGCTATTGTCACTAAAACACTCACCGAACGCCTTTCCATGCTGGCCGTTGAGTTAAACGACAAGGCCGTAAAAGCGGCAGAGCGCCGGGTTGCGGAAGTGGTTAGAGCCGCCGGCGATCAGCGGGAACAGGCTGAACGTGAATTAGCCGATGCCTCCAGCACGGTCGATGATTTGGAAGCCAAACTGAATGAAGTCAGAGCCGAATCGGAAGCCTTTGAAAAGCGCCTGGCCGACGCTCAGGCAACCAGTCAGGCCCAGGCGGTAGAACTAGCGCAATTGCGGGAACGCCTGGCGTTAACCGAACAAACCGCCAAGAGCGCCAGTGAACAACATGCAGTTGAACTTGAAAGAATCCGGACGGAACTGTCGGAGCAGAAAAAAGCGGTCCAATCCTTGGCCGCTGAACGCGACCAGTGTCGCGCAGAAATGGCGACCGTAAAAGCTCAAGCCGCAGCCGCCGAGGAAACCCACCAAGAGCAGCGCAAGCGCACCGCTGAGGAAACTCATCGTATTGCCGAACGCTTAACGAAGATCGAAGCCGATAGAGACAACGCACACAAACAAGCGGCCATGGCCCGCGAGGAAGCTGCCCAATTACGCGGACAACTGGAGGCCACGAAAGCCCAAGCCGCCGAACTCATACAGGCGCTTAACAGTCATCAGCCGGCGAAAACCACTGGGGCAAAGAAAACGACACCTAGCTAAAAATCGCTTAGTCTTTAAAACCCGCCGTTTATTGGCCTATTCGGTGGGTTTCCATGCCAGACGGCTACGCATCACTGATTGAGTTAGGACTTCAAGGAAATCGCCCTGCCCTATTCCATTTTGGCGTAAAACAAAAAGCCTTGTTGAATGATATGGCATTGTCGGTGCTCTTGTGTGATCAGGAATTGATGGGCGCCTCAGTTTGAATTGCACCATATTGTCAAAGAGTATGGCGATGGATAAAAATGGCACCGTTTTAGCTCCTTTTTGGTGCTAAAACAGCTTATTATTTTTGCTGAATCAACGCCTGTTATCCCAAGTATTAGCCTCCACCCATGCTAGCCACTATCTTCGAATATCAGGCCGATCTTGGGGTTTGGCGGTGTTGTTTTCGTTCATGCTGGACATCGACCTCCCGGCTTCAAGGATAGGTCGGCGCTAGCTTCACCGTTGTATTTCATCTTTCCGTTGTGCTTTTGGCGGCAACGCTTCCGAAAAACCGGAACTGCGGATTCACGGGTTAGTTTATGGTTGGGCGAAGACGACAAACAGTGCCTGAGTCGGCTAATAGCTTTGATAAACGACTCAGAGGCCAAGAGGGCGTGCCGGTTACGCCGAGGTGATCAGCCGAACCTTGAATCAATCTGACGCCGGTTGGTAGCTGCAACGGTTTGCTGTTCATAAGCAAGGCGCTAAAATGAATTTATCCCCAAAACCTGTGGATAAGCTTGTGACAATTTCGTGACAAACCGCCTTAACTTGCCGCCAGACAACAAGGACGCTTAAATTGACTAAAAATTGGTCAGCCCTGAAGCTTAACTTTTCTTAACCGCCCAGATCTAACCGCGTGACATGTAACCTACCCACTCCGAAAATCTCAAAGGTCTTGTGTAGCCTCTGGCACAAGTTTTTTAGCTCCGCCATCCTACCCTTATTGCCTGCCTTTGTCGGTCGGAGTCGTGGCATTGCTATGACATTAACTTAATGCCATTTACATGCCGAATTGATGCTGTTAAAGTATATTTTTGGTACTAATTAAGCGCAAAATTAACACCATGAACGAACTCACGAAACGCGAAGTCTATCAGGCCATCTTTGACATCTTGCGTTCCGTAATCGAGGAACAAAACCGGTACATGGCACACTTGTTCATGGACCTGTGGTTCGACGTGATTTGTGTGTTCGAAAAAATCTTCGGCCCCACCCCTCCCGTTGTAAAAGGACAAGGACATAAACTGGTTGGAAAAACAGGCGATATTGCTGAATTTCGGATTGAAATCGCGCGCCTATGGACAAAAGATTTGGGGGAAACCGCAGGATTACTTCATCAACCGTGCCGGGGAATATCTGCCCCGGCTCGAATTGACTGAATGCATAAATCTGGTGATAAACGAATTCGCTTCCGAACTCCCGTCCAGGGTGCAGGCCATTCAAATCACCCGAACCTTGATCTTCGTGGTGGTCAGGCTGTTTTGCAACTTGTACAACCATGCCGCCAACATATGATAGGGAGCGGGGCAGGGCGGTAACGAAACGACATTAACAGCATACCAAAACGGAGCCTATAATAAACCGATTTGGTACTATTTTTATACCAAAAAGGCATCATGATTATACTAATTGGAAGTCAAAAGGGCGGTTGCGGAAAATCCACCACCGCCGTCAATATCTGCGCGGTTCTGGCTGGAAGAGGGCACGACGTCGTGCTAGTCGACGCCGACCGGCAATGCACCGCAGCGAACTGGGCGATGGATAGGGATGAAAACCCGGCGTTGAAGAAAGTCCATTGCGTGCAGAAATACGAGAACATCCGCGAGACCTTGCTCGACCTAGACAAGCGCTATGAGTACGTCATCGTCGATGCCGCCGGGCGCGACAGCCGGGAACTGAGAACCGGCATGACCTCCGCTCATGCTCTGATCGTGCCATTCAGGCCATCTCAACCGGACCTGGACACCTTGCCTAACATGCGTGAAATCATCGGCCAAGCAAAAGATCTGAACCCCAATTTGAAGGTTTACGGGCTTTTGACAATGACGCCAACAAATCCGGTTATTCAAGAAGAAGCGCAAGCGCGGGAATTTTTGGTCGACTACCCAGAGATCAAGCTGCTTGGCGTCATGATTCGGGATAGGAAGGTTTACCGCGATTGCATGTCTGAAGGGAAGGGCGTCATCGAAATGTCCAACGACAAGGCGCGGGAAGAAATTGCTGGCTTGGTCGAGGAGGTGCTGTGATGGCTATTAAAAAACGCGAACAACCCGGTAAGCCGGCAGTTTCCGATCAAGAGCTGTCGACGAAGATAGAGCAATTCGCGGCCGGCGCCGACGGCGGCGCCCCGATCGAGCAAGCCAAGGCGCCCGAACTGGATCAGAACGCCAACCGGGATTACAAGGCCATGCGGGTGCCGTTCAACCAGTACGAGCACGAACAGCTCGAACTCGGCGCCAAGCTATCGGGGCGGACTAAGCTAAATTTCATGCGTTATGCGATGCTAAAATTGTCAAAAGAGTTGCAGGAAGAGTAGGTCTAAATTGGCTTATTTTTGGTATTAATTTAATGCCGTTTATATATCTTATTGGCTCATTTTTTTTCGCCGTTTTTGAATATTTAACCAGTGCACGCCGATTCTGTGGAAAATATGCCTTTTCGGGGTAAAAACGTATGTTAGCCGGTCGAGTAGTACAAAGGATTGGCGGTGAAACATCGGCTCTCGTAGGAATGAACGATAGGAACGGTATGAATCGAGAGATTACGTACCGTTGCGCGAGAGCCTGAAGGTGCGATTCCTTTGGGCTATTCGACCACATAATGATGGCGACGCCACTGAATAAATTTTGATCTATCTTTGTTTTACTGACTGTGTGGAGCTAGGCTTACCTTGATGCATATAGAAATCGCACAGTTCGGCACCATCAAAAATTAGTCATTAAGCGGCTGAAAGTTCTTCTCAATATGACTACAAATTGATCGTTCACTTTTTCTTTTTTAGTTTTTCCTTTTTTATATTTTTTAAGCGCGTTAGAGGGCTTACACAACAAGGGCTACAGGGCTCTTATGACTACAAATTGATCGTGATATAGCTACAGATTGATTGCTTTGCCGCTACGGATTGATCTTTATAGGTAGACAGATTGATCGTTTATGACTACAGATTGATCGTTAATAACTACATTGATATTTTTTGTAGTTGTTTTTGTAAGGTAATGGGAATATAGTGATACATCGTCATCAGGATGTAGTCATTTTAGCGTGGATCAGCCTACTTATTTAACCGTTGTAAAATCCAACAAAGTGGTTGAGGCTAGTTACATGCTAACCTTGGCGGAACAACGGGTTCTATTGGCTTGCATTGCGCAAATTGATTCTAAAGCGGAACTGACCGAGAATTACCGATTTGAAATTACGGCTTCTGGCGTGGCTGATTTGGCGGGATTGGAAAATCTCTCCAATGCTTATAGGGATCTCAAGAAAGCGGCTGAAAAGCTCTACGAACGAAGCGTCATCATCGACGACCCAGACCCAGATAATCCTCAGATTGCTACACGTAAAACCCGCTGGATAAGCACCATCGACTATGTGCCCGGCGAGGGCAAACTGGTCTTGAGTTTTTCGACAGGCATTATTCCGTACCTTTCACAACTATCTCGAGAATTTACCAAGTACAAGCTTATGCACGTTGCGCGTTTCGAAAGCGTGTATTCTATCCGCCTATACGAATTGTTAGTGCAATGGAGCTCGGCCGGTGAGCGGGAAATCGAAGTCGAGTGGCTGAAAAAACAGTTTCAGGTCGAAGATAAATACGATAGGCTTGGAAATCTGAAAAAAAGAGTGATTGATCCGGCTGTGGCGGAGATCAATGAGCATTCAAATATTTGGGTGCGATACGGGCAGCGTAAATCAGGCAGGGTCGTAACACACTTTCAGTTTCAATTCGGCTTGAAGGACAAGCCTGCGGCTCTGGAGAGAAAGAGGATCACCGAAGAGGACATTAAACGGCAAGCGAGACCTGGGGAGACTAGGGCGGCGGTGATTGCCAGACTGGCAGGAACATCGTTATCGGAGATAGCAAAGCCAGGGGAGTCGTTTGATCAGGCCTTGGAGAGGAAAAAAGCTTTGGCGGAAGCTAAGAAGAAATTACGGTAGCAGGGTTTCGCACGTTATTTTGAGCCAGAAATTGCGTTAAACGCGAGCCGTTTTACAAGTAGGCCCATTGGGGTGGCGTCTACTTAGAATGGGCTTTATTGTATTGGCAATTACAACTCCACCAACTTCGCGATTGCTTGCATTGGCAGTATCAGTCGAAGAGAGTTAGGTAAGCGAACGAAGCCATTAGCCTCGTAGAAGGTAGCCGCCTGCTCGCTGATGGCGTCTACGATGAGCATTGAAGAGCCAATAGAACTTGCACTTGCATAAGCTCGCTTCACTGCATCCGCGAGCAATAGCGCGCCCAACCCTTGTCTTTGTTGATGACCTACGACGGCTAGACGCCCCACGAGGGTTGCGCTGACCAACGGATAGCGAGGGACATGCTTGCGGGCAGCCACAGGAACGTCCCCTTGCGCAAGCGCTGTCGCACACAAGGTGTAGTAGCCAAGTACTTCAGCCGGTTCGCGCGGATCGACGAGAACGAATACGCCGTTAATTTTGCGCTTTACATCCTGATTGGCTTGCGTTTTGAAATAGTGGTCCAGGCTTTCGACGCCGCAGGCAAAGTCAGCGCGATTGTGATGGGAGCCAAACGGCTCGATTTTTAAGTTTGGCGATAGTGCCTCAGTCATTTATGAAATGATCCGCCGTTTGTGCTCGGCGAGTGCACGAACAAGTCGTTCACTGGCTTGCGGTGGGCTCATGAGCGTATCGAAAAATACCTTTCGATCAAGATCGGAAAGCATAAATGTTTCATGCTCGACAATGGTTCGCCGTGCAGCATCGGTAAGCGCCGTTATACAAAAGTCAGTCAGCTTTCGTGATTCGAGATGGGCTGCGCGTTCGATCAAGTCCTTCGTCTGTTCATCCAGACGAAAACCGAGCCTTTCCTTGTGTACTGGGTTTTGTGCTAACTGCACCTTTTTGCTGGCCATGGCGGAACCTCTTGGTTCATGTTTATAATGTTGGCTAACATTGTACGTCAATTTGACGACCTTTAATAATCACGCCGTTTTTCTATGTAAATAGCGTAATAGCCATTTTTACATTTGACCGTGCACAACTTATTCCCGGCTACGATAGCTTCCTCTTGGGTCTCGAACCACTCCTTTCTGACGGTGCCTGGTGACCCGACTCGACCCCATTCCTTAATCAGTGACCAATCATCAAATAGACCGGGTGTCACAAACATCTGATAAAAACGATGCATGTTGTCATTGTCATCATGCCGTTCCAAATACACGTGATTCATCAGTTACTCCTCATGAAGAGTGGACCGTATTGTCAGTTTGCTGTGATTTCAACGCCGCATCCCGAATCCGCATAATGGTTTGCCGAGTGGTTTTGAATTCCCGAGCCAACTCCGAAACGTTGCTGCCAGCGGCCAATCGTTTCACCACTTCAGCACGATCTTCGGCATTGAGCGCCGGCGGTCGACCAAACTGTTTACCCGCCGCCTTCGCGCGACTAATGCCCGCGTGGGTTCGCTCAATTAATAGGTCACGCTCAAACTCAGCAACCGCTGCGATGACCTGCATGGTCATCTTGCCGGCAGAACTAGTCAGATCAACCCCGCCTAACGCCAGACAATGAACACGCACTCCGGAATCAGAAAGATGCTCGACCGTGGCTCTGACATCCATAGCGTTGCGACCGAGTCGATCCAGTTTAGTCACCACCAACACATCGCCAGATTCCAATCGCTCGATCAGTTTATTAAAACCGGGGCGTTCTTTAGCTGCGACTGAACCGCTGATGCTTTCTTCAATCAAACGATGCGGCTGGATAGCAAAACCGGCGGATTGAATTTCCAGGCTTTGATTTTGGGTAGTCTGGTCAGTGGTCGACACTCGACAATAAGCAAAGACGCGTGACATGCGCTAATTCCGTCCGAAATAGATGTACGAATTATAGCATGTGTACGAAATTAAATAAGCTTACTTTAGGACATATTTTCTAAGACATGTCCGAAAATGGTCGGTTTCGGACTCTAAAAAGATTGCACGTTTCCTTGATTTTATGCACAATGAACCAAGTTTTTTAGATTACCTAATAAGGGGCCGACCATGCAAAGCATGACCATAGAGCAGCTACGTGCTGCCAGTAACGCCGGCGGCGTATCAGGTGTGACTTTGAAAGGGCAGGGCGGGGCGTTCTTCGTTCAGATTGATACTCGTAGCGGTTCCGGTGCCTTGTTATCGAAGGCCCGCAGTACCGAGCCGCGCCGCTTTGGCAATCCGCTGGTCGCGTTGAATGTACTTCGCGATATTGGCATCACCGTAGGCCAGTTCGACGCGAGCGAATATGATCCGGCAAAGAAGGAACAGGATGCCGGCAACCGGGGCAGGGCAGACGCCATGCGCGAAGCGCATGAGGCCGCTGCCTATAACCACTGGCTGGTCACCGAGATTCAGGAAGCCATTGATGACCCTCGACCGAGCATTCTGCACGATGAAGTTATGGCGAGGATGGATGCCAGGATTGCTCGCCACAAGACGAGAAGCGAGAAGCGCGCATGAACCAGTGGTCGCAGCGGTGCGAGTCGACCGACTGATCTATGACGAAGGCAAAAATCCCTTATCGCATCATCTGGCGACCGATGGCTGAAGTCGACTTGGACAACATCATCGACTACATTGCTCAGGATAACCCGACCAAGGCGGAGAAGTTCGGCCAGGCGCTACGTGACAAGATCTTGCCACTTGCGCAGCATCCAAAGCTTGGTCGTACCGGCAGGCCTGGCCTGCCGGTCTTCCTGCGTGAGCTAGTCGTACATCGAAACTACATCGTTTTTTACCGCGTACTAGACGAGGCTCGCACCGTCGAAATTTTGAGATTAAAACACACGGCCCAACAATTATCTGGCGGGATTAGCTCCCCAAAAAATAGCGCCTTTTCACCGCGCACGACAAAGTAGAACTAAACGGATCCAATTTTCAAAGGGATTTTGCTATGGCGTTATGTTTTATAATTAACGGTCTTACTTAGAAAATTCAGTGTGGATTATTCATTTATTATGGACAGCCTCGGCGTGTCAAAAAAATTATTTCAGATAAAATATCAGCGTAATTTTAAATTAAATAAAAATATAAACGGCAATACGTTAGCAACTGATGATAAGTGATAGCATTGTAAATTATATTGAAAATGGATTGCGACTTTAACAAATAGTGATGGATTTAATGAAAGAAAAAAATAATGGACGACAAAATGTGGCATATAAATTTTCATGCCAATCCAAATTAAATTCGAATTTTTTCTCAAAAAAAATATATAATTTCGGTAAAATAAATAATATTTCAATGCGACGTATATTTATACGGTATTTATTTGTTTGTGGAATATCAATCATTGAAATTGCATGCTCTTCGATTGACACATCCCATCAAGCCGGCATTAAACTACCGTGGCGAGCTCCAAATGAAACCCATGATTTAACCAAACAACTTGAATCTAGAGAATTTGAAGATAGCGTAAGTTTTGATAAACAAGAGCTAAATACAACTTATTTCGGCAATGTAAAAACCGATAGGCCAGCGTTAAAAGGCGGCAATTCTCATACCAGCCTTAATAAAGAGGCTGGAACTGATATACAGTTTCGCGACGCCGATATTCATAGCGTAATAGATGCAATTCTCGGTGATGCACTGAAATTAAACTATACAATCGATCCTTCGATACAAGGTAAAATTACTCTACGTACCAGAGGGCCTTTATCTAAAACAGCTCTTCTTCCCGTGCTAGAAACCGCTTTGCTTTCCGTTTCTGCCGCCATTGTTCAGCAAGGCAGCATTTACCATGTTATGCCTCTGGATTTAGCGCCTCAAAGAGTTAGGGGAGCAAACCGACTAATCCATAATGGAGCGGCTACGCCTGGATTCGGCATTGATATTTTGCCTCTTCGCTACGTTAAGGCACAAGAAATCCAGAAAATTATAAATTCCGTTTTCCCTAAAGGAACTGTGCTTCAAGCAGATGAAACATACAATCATCTTGTGATCTCTGGGACAAGCGAGGATCGCATGGCTGTTCAGCGTATGGTTGAAAGCTTTGATGTGGATTGGTTGCAAGGCATGAGTTTTGCTTTATATCGTGTTGAACATTCTAGTCCTACCCAGTTAATCGCTGAGTTACAAGAAATCTTCCAATCGCCCATCGATGTCATGGGTAGTCGAGTGCGTTTTGTTGCATTAAATAGAATGCACGCTGTACTTGGAATTTCCAAGGATCGTTCAGACTTAGAAGTCATAGAAAGTTGGATTAAACGATTAGATATTTCAAAAACCGATGAACAACGTGTATTTGTTTACAATGTTCAAAATGGTAATGCTAAAGAGCTTGTGGCAGCTCTCCGGCAGCTGTTTGGTGGCGGAGGTACAACATCAGCTAGTGATCAACAAGGCGATTCAGGCTTGTCTGAAAAATCCAATATAGCCGAATCTGGGGCTCAAGGCATGTCGATGCAACAGGATTCGCCAATTAAAATGGATGCTTACGAAAAGACATCCATGCCAACTGGTGGCTATCCTTCAAATCAAAGTTCCAACCGTTCTAGTAAATTGGTTGCTAGCGAAGAAACTAATTCACTCCTTTATTACGGCACTGAGAAAGAGTTTCGGGTTATTAAAGATGCACTAATCCAGCTAGATATTATTCCTCGGCAAGTCATGATTGAAGCCATTTTAGCTGAAGTGACCCTGAACGATGACTTGAGATATGGAGTGCAATGGTTTTTTGATTCTAAGCAAAATTCCGTGGAACTAAGTGCAGCCGAAACAGGAATTTCTTCTTTGTTTCCTGGGTTTTCATATGTTTATTCTGGCGGTTCAGATGTTAGAGTCATACTAAATGCTCTCCAGTCGAAAACCGATGTACGCGTTATATCAGCTCCCAAATTATCGGTTTTAAATAATCAAAAAGCCAATCTTCAGGTCGGGGATCAAGTGCCGATATTAACACAGACATCGCAGTCTACAATCGCGCCCGGGGCACCAATAGTCAGCTCGATACAGATGCGCGATACAGGGGTTATTTTGGATATAAAACCGCGTATTAATGAAAATGGTAGCTTACTTCTTGATGTAACCCAAGAAGTAAGTGATGTTGCTAAAACGACGACATCCGGAATTAATTCGCCGACCATCCAAAAGAGAAAAATTCAAACTTCTGTATTAACGAATGATGGATACACAGTTGCATTAGGTGGCTTGATTCGAGATAACATTTCTGAAAGCAATAGTGGCGTACCACTCATCAAGGATATTCCTGTTTTTGGTAATTTATTTAAGGATAACTCTTCTGGAAATAAGCGGACTGAACTGATTGTGTTACTTGTGCCTCATATCATGAGAAATCAAGCCGAGACTCAATCTGTCGTTGATTCTATGGTTAGTGAGATGAGTTCAGCCGCACAAATAATTGATCGAGTACTACCCATTGCCCCAGAAACGAAAAAGTAAAGGTTTTGTTCTACTTCATACCTTATGGCTTTTATTGCTAGTTGCCGCCATTATGGCGGCAACTTTGCAATCTGGACGTCATATGGCCGATAGCCTATCGAGTTATGAAAAAAATATTCGGCTTAATTTAGCGGTAGAGTCTGCTGTTTACGATGTCATTTTTGAATTGTTGGAACAAGGCGAGCGTAGTCGCTGGATACGTGAGAACGGCAGAGTAAAAACGTTATTGGTCGACAATCAGGCCGTTGAGGTAATCAGCAGTAATGTTCATGGGCTAATCGATGCAAATACCGCAGATGAGAAACTGTTACAGATACTATCCGCAAATTTACCAAGTGTCGATCACGTAAATAAGCTTACTATTCAGGCAAAAAAGGATGGATCCCGATATTCCAGTTACTCAGATTTAAGTGCTAGTTTAAACATCCCTCGGGCTGTTTTTTCTTGTATTTATCCCTATATAACACTTTTTTCGGGAAGAACGGAGCCTAGCGCCTCTTTGGTATCTGACCAATTAAAAAAAATGATTGGCCGCATTGAAGATGAAAAACATTCGGCCATGGAAGGTAATACCGTATCGGTGACTGGCGAGGTTTTTAGGATCAATGTGGCCGCTCGTGCATCTCAATTAGCGAATTATTTGTCTGCTGAGGTAATGATTACGGGGAGGAGAGATGTTCCTTATTTAATAAGATCGTGGAACTGGATAGATAGCTGTCAGATTGATCAATAGATTGGTTGTGAAATGTTGTAATAACGAAAATTTTTCCTATGGAAAGCTATTGGAAAACGCAGAATTTTCGCGAAAGCTCCCACTGTTCGTAGAAACTGGGATTTTTATTGGTTTG
>NZ_CP196841.1:0-16188 GCF_059331595.1 Methylomonas sp. PHL2-19 | reverse complement strand
CGGCGTTAGCCGTGTTCCGATTTATGACGCCAACGGCGACCTCGGCGGCAATCAAGGTCGTAAGTCGCAATCGATAGGACATCAATAAGCGAAGCCGTATGTTTTAGCCAGTTCCGGCCGGCACCCTCACCACCTGGCCGGAAGCCACCCCCCGTTCTAAGTCACTGCTCGCGCAGTATCTCGTCAGGCTGTAAGTCTCGGCGTTTATGAATGACCGCGAGCACTTCGATATGCGTCGTTTTGATCTCGTAAAGAATGCGGTAAGAATAGAGCGAGAGTTCACGCACAGCCTCGTCGCTCAGTTCCGGCACCGTCCGGCCAAGGTGGGGCAGTTTATCTAGTCCAATCGTTTTACTAACCAGCGCTTCAGTCACCCGCTTGGCATATAGAGGTGAATCCTGCGCAATATAGTCGTGAATGTGACGAAGTTGGGCCAATGCGTGATCGGTCCACTTTACCACGCCTGAATATCTCTCAGTACCTGTTCGGCGGGTGTGGTCTTGCGCTGTTCGGCGTCTTGTTGGCCGCGCCGGATGTTTTCCAGCACATAGAGCCGGTACATAATTTCCTCCATGTCGGCGGTATCTGGTAAACGCTGAATGGTAGCAAGGGCTTCTTGTTTAGCGGTGTGTAGTTGCATGGTGAACTTCTCCTTTAGTCGCTGATGGCATTCTAGGCTTGTCCGGCATTGGTCAGGGTAGTGTGCACATGGCGTACCTTCTGGGACACTATTCTACAGGCTGGACGCCTTCGCCACCAACTTGACCCAAGTCAACGGCCCGCGCACCGACGCCGACGGCCGTCTGATCCGCAGCGCCGCGCAGATCGGTACCCAATGGCTGGTGTCCTGCAGCAGCTACACCCCGAGCGGCAAACTGCTGAAAGCCTGGGGTCCTGGCACCACCACGGCCGACACCACCTGTCCGGCTGCGGCCGCCCCGGTCACCGTCGCCGACTACGTCTACGACAAGCTGGATCGCCTGAGCACCCTGACCGAAAACCTGCCGGCGGCCGACGGCGGCAACTGCGTCACCCAGACCGTCTACAACAGCGATGACAGTGTACAGATCCTCAAAAAAGCCGTGGGCAACGGTATAATGCGATCCGAACAACCTTATTACACCGCTCTGACTTCAAAGTGAACGCCACTTTGGGTTTGGAGCTGAGAGATAACAGCAAAGAGATTTCTAGCTTGTGGATTGCCTTTCTGGCTAAACATGCGCATCAGGCTTTTGGGTGGAGTATTGGTGACCTCGCCAAGTCGCTCAAAGCCAATCGTTGCGTTGATATAATCTCGTAAAATGGCCTTGCCGGTATCCACATCCCCGGACAAAAGGCATTCAATCCCTTCTCGCAATAATGCGTCGCGAAATTCCGTATCTTGCCCGATACGCGCTATCACAGTATCTTTGAAATTGCGGGTTAAAGTCATTTGTCACCTCTTTGGCGTTTGCGCTGTTTGTAATCAGTCCATCTGGCTTGTGCATTCTCGATGTCTTGTTGTTGCCGCTTCTTTGTACCGCCCGCCAGCAGGATCACAAGTCGCTCGCCATCTTTGCCAAAATAAATTCTGTACCCTGGTCCAGAATCGATGCGAAATTCTGATACGCCGGCACCGACACCTTTGGCATTCGAGAAATTCCCCTGTTCCAGCCGAATAATCGCGGTTGCTATCTTGGCGGCAACAGATGCATCAAGATCATTAAACCAATCCGCGAAAGGACTGCGACCATTCGTATCGGTATATTCGTGAATCTGAATCATGCCCGATAGTAACCTAAGGGTTACCGTCATTCAATGAAATTATTCCACCAACAAATACGCGCCGTAACCTGACCCAAGTCAACGGCCCGCGCACCGACGTCACCGACACCGTGGCCACCGCTTACGACAACCAACGGCGGCCGATACAGCTGACAAACGCCTTGGGTAAACTGACCAAGCAAGCTTACGACGCCGACGGCCGCCTGATCCGCAGCGCCGCGCAGATCGGTACCCAATGGCTGGTATCCTGCAACAGCTACACCCCGAGTGGCAAACTGCTGAAAGCCTGGGGTCCTGGCACCACCACGGCCGACACCACCTGTCCGGCCGCGGCCGCACCGGTCACCGTCGCCGACTACGTCTACGACAACCTGGATCGCCTGAATACCCTGACCGAAAACCTGCCGGCGGCCGACGGCGGCAACCGCGTCACCCAGACCGTCTACAACGCCGACGACAGTGTCCAGATCCTCAAAAAAGCCGTGGGCACCGGTATCGCGCAGAATTATGCGACCTACACCTACAGCAACAACGGCTTGGCCGTTACCGTCAAGGATGCCAAAAACCAGCTGACCACCTATCAATACGACGGTCACGACCGGAAACTGAAAACCTTGTATCCGGACAAAGTCACCGCCGGCGCCTCCTCGGCCACCGACTACGAACAGGTGGCCTACGACGCCAACAGCAACGTCACCAGCCTGCGCAAACGTAACGGTCAAAGCATTACCTTGGCCTACGACAACCTCAACCGTCTGCTGAGCCGGACCTATCCGACTGCCGCCGACAACATCAGCTTCAGTTACGACCTGTTGGGCCGTAAAACCGCCGCCAACAAAACCGGCTACGCCATCGGCTACGTCTACGACAACGCCGGCCGCCTGACCAGCACCACCGCCGGCGGCAAAACCCTGGCCTACCAATACGACCCGGCCGGCAACCGCACCCGCACCACCTGGCCGGAAGCCACCGCGTTCTACATCACCGCCAGCTACGACGCCCTCAACCGGCCGACCGCCCTGCTGGAGAACGGCACCGTCAGCCTGGCCAGCTATGCCTACGACGACCTGTCGCGGCGCACCACCGTCACCCTGGGTAACGGCACCACCACCGTCACCGGCTACGACGCGCAATCGGCGCTGGCCAGCCTGACCCAAAACCTGGCCGGCACCGCCCAGGACAACACCTGGAGCTACACCCGCAACCAGGTGCAAGACATCAAAGCGGCCAGCTGGACCAACAACAGCTACCAATGGACCGGCTACACCAACGGTACTCGGAGCTACACCGCCAACGGCCTGAACCAATACGCCACGGCCGCCGGCAGCACCTTAAGCTACGACGCCAACGGCAACCTGGGTGGCGACGGGGTGTGGACCTATGCCTACAACCTCGACAACCAGCTGACCAGCGCCAACAAAACCGGCTCGGCCAACAGCCTGGCCTACGACGGCGCCGGCCGCTTGAGTCAAACCACCCTGGCGGGCGTCGTCACCAACCTGAGCTACGACGGCAGCGACCTGGTGGCTGAATACAACAGCACCGGCACCCTGCTGAGACGCTACGTACACGGCCCTGGCGTTGACCAACCCTTAGTCTGGTACGAAGGCGCCGTCACCACCAACAAAACCTGGTTGTACAGCGACCACCAAGGCAGCATCGTCGCCACCGCCAACAGTGCCGGCACCAGTACCGCCACCTTGAGCTACGGCCCTTACGGCGAACCGAATGCCACCACCGGCGTCCGCTTCCGCTACACCGGCCAGCAGCTGATTGGCCCGCTCAACCTGTACTACTACAAAGCCCGGATGTACTCGCCCGCCATCGGCCGGTTCTTGCAGACCGATCCGATTGGCTACCAAGACGGCTTGAATCTGTATGCGTATGTGGGGAATAATCCGTTTAACAGAACCGATCCGAGCGGAAATATTACATTTACTATGACTGGCCAGCTCAGCCTGCCTGGTTGGATGGGTGATATAGCAAATAAAATTGGGCTAACTAATTTTGGTGGCGATAGATCCGTCCAAATCGGGGTGGCTGAGTCTTTCCCATTGTTTGACGGCGCTGAACGTGACAGTGGCCTAATTATATCGGGTGGCGCTGGGGGCGGCGAAAGCGTCCCATTTAGTGGGAGTAGTAACTTATATGGGATTGGCTCTCTCAACCTTAGTGTCGGAATTTCGCCGGGGTCGGTTAAAGATCTTGCAGGTAGAGACAATGTGATGAGCTTAACTTTTCCTGGTGTATCTGGAGGTTTGAGTTTTAATGCTCAAACCGGTTCATATAGTGGATTGTCCTTCGGTACTGGAGCCGGATTCAGTTTTGGTGCGCAAGAAACACTAACAGGTATTTACAGCATGAAAAATGGATTTATTGGTTATTCTGGTGCGACAACTGCTGCGCCAACTACGAACAACGTTAATGGGTTAGCTGGGATGAGTTTTGGATCGAATTGTAATTAGGTGAAACTAGAGAATTAATATATAGTCAGTCGTTATTTTGTGCTGGGGCTGCGTTCAGTTTTGGTGAACAATAAACATCACATGTGTTTTATTATGAATAATTTTCTTATTGATTACGATGGCAACAGTTCGATAGTGAATGGTTTTGTTCCTTGCTCGAATAGTTCTAACGTAAATCAAATTCTTTATGCTTAAAATAAGTAAATTATTTTATACTGGATTTTTATGGAATTCATATTAGCTACCAGGTTGATAGATGCTGCGGCTTTCGTGTTTCTCTTGGGCGGATCGATCATTATATTTAAAATGTCGATAAGATCTGGAAAGCCTATCTTTAGGATAATTCTCGGATTTGAAAAAAATCCATTTGTTTTGTTAACAACAACCAAGGAAAAAATTGTTATAGGCGTCTTATTTATTTTTTCCTTTGTTATGTTTTATTTTTCGACTCATGGAGTTAGCACTGTAGGAGATTTATTTTTTAAAAAATAAACCCAATCGGGTCGGGGTGACGGGATTTCGCCGATCAGCTCTCCCACACCACCGGACATGCGGTTTTCCGCAGCCGGTGGTTGAACCCGACGACTTCTTATGACGTCGCAAAATCTGATGGCACCCACAACCCTATAACGTGCGCCGTTAGGATGCTGTCGTCAGGCGCATCGATCGCGACGCCGACGGCCGTCTGATCCGCAGCGCCGCGCAGATCGGTACCCAATGGCTGGTATCCTGCAACAGCTACACTCCGAGCGGTAAACTGCTGAAAGCCTGGGGGCCTGGCACCACCACGGTCGACGGCGGCAACCGCGTCACCCAGACCGTCTACAACAGCGACGACAGTGTCCAGATCGTCAAAAAAGCCGTGGGTAGTGCGCTGGCACAGAATTATGCGACCTACACCTACAGCAACAACGGCCTGCCGCTCACCGTCAAGGATGCCAAAAACCAGCTGACCACCTATCAATACGACGGTCACGACCGGAAACTGAAAACCCTGTATCCGGACAAAGTCACCGCCGGCGCCTCCTCGGCGACCGACTACGAACAGGTGGCCTACGACGCCAACAGCAACGTCACCAGCCTGCGCAAACGTAACGGTCAAAGCATTACCTTGGCCTACGACAACCTCAACCGTCTGCTGAGCCGGACCTATCCGACTGCCGCCGACAACATCAGCTTCAGTTACGACCTGTTGGGCCGTAAAACCGCCGCCAACAAAACCGGCTACGTCTACGACAACGCCGGCCGCCTGACCAGCACCACCGCCGGCGGCAAAACCCTGGCCTACCAATACGACCCGGCCGGCAACCGCACCCGCACCACCTGGCCGGAAGCGACCGCGTTCTACATCACCGCCAGCTACGACGCCCTCAACCGGCCGACCGCCCTGCTGGAGAACGGCACCGTCAGCCTGGCCAGCTACGCCTACGACGACCTGTCGCGGCGCACCACCGTCACCCTGGGTAACGGCACCACCACCGTCACCGGCTACGACGCGCAATCGGCGTTGGCCAGCCTGACCCAAAACCTGGCCGGCACCGCCCAGGACAACACCTGGAGCTACACCCGCAACCAGGTGCAAGACATCAAAGCGGCCAGCTGGACCAACAACAGCTACCAATGGACCGGCTACACCAACGGCACGCGCAGCTACACCGCCAACGGCCTGAACCAATACGCCACGGCCGCCGGCAGCACCCTGAGCTACGACGCCAACGGCAACCTGGGTGGCGATGGGGTGTGGACCTACGCTTACAACCTCGACAACCAACTGACCAGCGCCAACAAAACCGGCTCGGCCAACAGCCTGGCCTACGACGGCGCCGGCCGCTTGAGCCAAACCACCCTGGCGGGTGTCGTCACCAACCTGAGCTACGACGGCAGCGACCTGGTGGCTGAATACAACAGCACCGGCACCCTGCTGAGACGCTACGTACACGGCCCTGGCGTTGACCAACCCTTAGTCTGGTACGAAGGCGCCGTCACCACCAACAAAACCTGGTTGTACAGCGACCACCAAGGCAGCATCGTCGCCACCGCCAACAGTGCCGGCACCAGTACCGCCACCTTGAGCTACGGCCCCTATGGCGAACCGAATGCCACCACCGGCGTCAGGTTCCGCTACACCGGCCAGCAGCTGTTAGGCCCGCTGAACCTGTACTACTACAAAGCGCGGATGTACTCGCCGGCGATTGGCCGCTTCCTGCAAACTGATCCGATTGGCTACCAGGATGGCTTGAATCTGTATGCCTATGTGGGGAATAATCCGTTTAATCGGAATGATCCCAGTGGGAAATTGTCTCAAGGAACGGTTGATTTCTTTGCTGGATTTGGAGACACGATTTTGTTGGGATTTGGTGACGATCTTCGTAATGTTCTTGATATTGATGGTGGTATAAACTACAACTCACAAGAATATTCTGCTGGTGAGTATGCCGGTATTGCGACAAGCTTTGCTACAGGAGTAGCCGGTGGAGTAAGAGCTGCTGGTACACGAGGCGCTGGTTTGGAGTTTTCTCATTGGATCCCTGCTAGATCTGGAGGCCCCCGTTCTATTTTTAATGGAAACTTTGTTTCAAAAGAAACTCACGCATTGTCTGATCCATATCGTTATCGATTCATGTCCAGATCGTGGAAAGCGGAAAATCCAATGCCTAGTGTTATTTCTCAGCAGTGGACACGACTACCAAATGTTTACAAAGGGGCTGTGTCAGGCGGTTTATATGGAACGTTAGGTGCCGCTATGTCGGGGAATAGTTCATATAATAATTCTATGTTTGATAGTGTAAACCTTAGTGCCGCTAAAAAATAAATGCTAGATTTTTTTAAGAACATGCTTGGGATAAATTGCGGATTATCTAAATTGGAAGTATTGATTCTAGATACTGTGCGCAACAATATTGATCCTTCTATGATTAACTTATGGGATAGACAGCTGCAAGCGATAAATAAAATTCAGCGTCTTCCTGGTGGCGTTGAGGTAAATTTTTATAGAATGAAAAATGGGAAGCCGAATTTTGATGGCAATATTGCATTTCCTAATAAATCAGATGAATATGAAATAGCGAAAGTATATCTTCGGATAGAAAATAGTTCGATTGAGAATGTAGCTTCTGTATGGTGTGTTAAAGGTTTGATTTTTTCAATTGAATACACAAGCTGTGCAGATTATTTTGAAGAAGTTATTGCAATGGATCCAATGCCAGAAATTTCTATTAAATGCATACTGAATCAGTAACTTAAAATCAGCGTAGGTCCGAATAGCGAAGCGTATTCGGACGCATGTGATTAAAAAAAACGCCGCCTGACCAGCACCACCGCCGGCGGCAAAACCCTGGCCTACCAATACGACCCGGCCGGCACCCGCACCCGCACCACCTGGCCGGAAGCCACCGCGTTCTACATCACGGCCAGCTACGACGCCCTCAACCGGCCGACCGCCCTGCTGGAGAACGGCACCGTCAGCCTGGCCAGCTATGCCTACGACGACCTGTCGCGGCGCACCACCGTCACCCTGGGTAACGGCACCACCACCGTCACCGGCTACGACGCGCAATCGGCGTTGGCCAGCCTGACCCAAAACCTGGCCGGCACCGCCCAGGACAACACCTGGAGCTACACCCGCAACCAGGTGCAAGACATCAAAGCGGCCAGCTGGAGCAACAACAGCTACCAATGGACCGGCTACACCAACGGCACCCGCAGCTACACCGCCAACGGCCTGAACCAATACGCCACGGCCGCCGGCAGCACCTTAAGCTACGACGCCAACGGCAACCTCGGCGGCGACGGCGTGTGGACCTACGCTTACAACCTCGACAACCAACTGACCAGCGCCAACAAAACCGGCTCGGCCAACAGCCTGGCCTACGACGGCGCCGGCCGCTTGAGCCAAACCACCCTGGCCGGCGTCGTCACCAACCTGAGCTACGACGGCAGCGACTTGGTGGCTGAATACAACAGTACCGGCACCTTGCTGAGACGCTACGTACACGGCCCCGGCGTCGACCAACCCCTGGTCTGGTACGAAGGCGCCGTCACCACCAACAAAACCTGGCTGTACAGCGACCACCAAGGCAGCATCGTCGCCACCGCCAACAGTGCCGGCACCAGTACGGCGATCTTAAGCTACGGCCCCTATGGCGAACCCAATGCCACCACCGGCGTCCGCTTCCGCTACACCGGTCAGCAGCTGCTGGGACCGCTCAACCTGTACTACTACAAAGCCCGGATGTACTCGCCCGCGATTGGCCGGTTCTTGCAGACCGATCCGATTGGCTACCAAGACGGCTTGAATCTGTATGCGTATGTGGGGAATAATCCGTTTAACCGGCGCGATCCAAGCGGTTTATTTCTCGAAACTGCCTGGGACGTTGCGAATATTGCTTTGGGGGCCACATCGCTTGCCGCGAATGTTAGCCAAGGCAATTGGGGCTGGGCCACTTTGGATGCTGCTGGTCTTATCTATGACGGAGTGGCAACCGCCATACCGTTCTTGCCGGCAGGCGTCAGTGCAGGCTTGAAATCCTTGGAAGCTGGGAATTCAATTCGAACATCCGCTCAAATCGGATACGATGTGTCTCAAGTTGCCGATGTAGCGCATCAAGTCACGCGGATGGCACCGACAACTTCAAATGCGGCGGTGCAAGGATCGCGCTATCACGATACGGTTGGGAATATCTTGAACGACGGAAACATATTGAGTTCCGGAGCGGCCAATGCTTTTACAGGGGCAAATCGCGCTAAAGGTGGGCCAGATATATCATGGGGTGGTTCTAATCTTTGGGCAGATTTAACGACGAAAGGGGAGTGGACGAAGCATGTCAACAAATATACAGGCGATTATGGTTTAGGAATCCCATTATTTTATGAGCGGGGCGTTGGTTTAACCAATGTCAATAGGCTTTACAGTGGTGCGAGTGTAGGTTTGGCAGGGATACAATTAGGAGCGTCATCTATTTCTGGTAGAAAATAATAAGTGTCAGTAAGCAAAGGTCTTTATTGAATTATCGTTGGTCGAGAAACCCGTTATTCTCCGTGGTTTCTCGGTCGAAAAAAAGTTTCCGGATTTTTCCTCTAACTAGCGAATAATTTATGGCGGTAATTAAAGGTTTATTCTTCATAGTCCTAGGTTTAGAGACAAAACAAGGGCCATGGTGGTTAGGTAGCAAGAAGGTTTACTATTATTTACCGCCATCACTTGAACAGCTTCAGGCATTAGCAAATCAACGTAGTGATATTGTCCTTAAAGAAAGTGACACAGGCAGTAGAGCAGAGAGAGACACCTTAGTATTAGATCCGACCGGGAATATTTCCGGTAAGCTCTATTTGTCAAAAAGTCATCTTATGACAAAGAATCCCGATGAGAACACATTAAATTGGATGATCGATATCGCGAAACAGCTGAACGGACGGGTCAAAGATAATCGAAGCAGAACCTATCGCTCATCTGATGATTATTATGTCGATCCTAAAGATGAAGAGGTGGTTAAGCATAACGCTAGTCTCTGAACCCGTAAGCCACAATTGGTAGCCCGCGTAGGTCCGAATAGCGGAGCGTATTCGGACGCATGTAATTAAAATGCCGCCTGACCAGCACCACGGCCGGCGGCAAAACCCTGGCCTACCAGTACGACCCGGCCGGCACCCGCACCCGCACCACCTGGCCGGAAGCCACCGCGTTCTACATTACCGCCAGCTACGATGCCCTGAACCGGCCGACCGCCCTGCTGGAGAATGGCACCGTCAGCCTGGCCAGCTATGCCTACGACGACCTGTCGCGGCGTACCACCGGCTACGGTTACGACACCCAATCGGCGCTGGCCAGCCTGACCCAAAACCTGGCCGGCACCGCCCAGGACTACACCTGGAGCTACACCCGCAACCAGGTGCAAGACATCAAAGCGGCCAGCTGGACTAACGACAGCTACCAATGGACCGGCTACACCAACGGCACCCGCAGCTACACCGCTAACGGCCTGAACCAATACGCCACGGCCGCCGGCAGCACCCTGAGCTACGACGCCAACGGCAACCTGGGTGGCGATGGGGTGTGGACCTATGCCTATTTAATGCCCTTTAGGGTACAACCTCGACAATCAACTGACCAGCGCCAACAAAACCGGCTCGGCCAACAGCCTGGCTTATGATGGCGCCGGCCGCTTGAGTCAAACCACCCTGGCGGGCGTCGTCACCAACCTGAGCTACGACGGCAGCGACCTGGTGGCTGAATACAACAGCACCGGCACCCTGCTGAGACGTTACGTACACGGCCCTGGCGTTGACCAACCCTTAGTCTGGTACGAAGGCGCCGTCACCACCAACAAAACCTGGCTGTACAGCGACCACCAAGGCAGCATCGTCGCCACCGCCAACAGTGCCGGCACCAGTACCGCCACCTTGAGCTACGGCCCTTACGGCGAACCCAATGCCACCACCGGCGTCAGGTTCCGCTACACCGGCCAGCAGTTGCTGGGACCGCTGAACCTGTACTACTACAAAGCCCGGATGTACTCGCCCGCGATTGGAAGGTTCTTGCAGACCGATCCGATTGGCTACCAAGACGGCTTGAATCTGTATGCGTATGTGGGGAATAATCCGTTTAATCGGAATGATCCCAGTGGGTTGATTGCGGCTGATATGAATATGCTCGGCGGCAAAATTGGCGGGTATTTGGATGGTGCCAATTTGCCGTCGCTTAACCCTAGCTTTGTAAATGCCACTGCGGGATTTGGCGACGGAATATCCAGTGTCGCGACGCTAGGTATGTATTCAACCGCAAATCTTCGTAATAGCTTGGGTATTAATGGGGGCGTAGATCAATCCTCTGCTTCATATGCCGGTGGCAAATATGCTGGATATGCTTGGGGTGCCGGGACGCTTATCGCTACTGGGGCAGCTGGTTCTACAGGAAAAAGTGCAAGTGAAGCCTTTTTTGAAGAAACTACTTTGCATCCACGAGTTTTAAAGCAATTTGAGAGCGGAGATAATCATGCGTTTCCCGCTCTTATTGACGAGCTCGCTGCGGAATATGGAACAGTTGCAAGAACTGTTGATAGCAGGGGTAATGCTGTTGAAATGTTAACTATAGATGGTTCACGTAATGGCGTTCCAGGCGTTTATGAATATATAAAAAATGGTTCAAATCAGATCTATCATAGATTTTTTAATCCAACACATTAATTATGAGCGATAGTAATTGTGGGGAATTAAACGCATTCCTAATAAATAATGGTTTTTCTTTGGCTGATTATGGGTCATCAGAATTTGGATTAAATCGAGCTGATTCAATTGCATTTTTGGAGTTACTTTTCAAGAATATGCGGACTCCTCTTGGAATAGAAGTTTGGAGGCGTCATGGTAATAGGTTTGTTATTGATTCTCTTGGTGGGTGGTATTGTGAAAGTTTTGAACTTAATACAGCCATTAAGTCCGCAAAGGAGTTTTTAACCTCATCAATTTTTTCAGATGATGATTTAATGACAATTCAGTTTGATTGATTTTACTGTTTGTAGAGCGCCCTTTTACGGTGTATCTGGGAACGGGTGTCGCGCCGTATGTTTTAGAGCCGTAGCAGGCGCTATTCAGGGCGCAGGACTCGGAGCGACTGCCGGAGGATTTCTCGGCGCCGCTGCGGCCGATCTATATTATCCACTATGGCAAGAATGGCGCACACATTGTTCCATCGCGACCATAGAGTGATCGAAGGCTAACAATGAATAGCACACTGACTGAATATCCTTCATTAGTTCTTTCTGTAAATAGAGCCCTTTGGGGAGAAGCATCATGTTCTCTTCGTTCAGTACAAGCGGAGTATCAAGAATCAGAAATACACTTGTACTGCTTTTATGATGGAGAAATATCGGAAGAGGATGTTGAGGCTATGAGTTCGGTGGCTAGCTTGGTAGCCGCCGATTTTCCTCATCACAATGTCTATGAGCATTGTATTAGGATAGATTGTCCGAATCCTTTGTTATATGAGAAAGATCGTCACATCGTGTTCTTAAGAAAAGAGGCATAAACCCGATAACGTGCGCGGATAGATGCCGCCGTCAGGTGCATCGCCTACGACGCCGACGGCCGTCTGATCCGCAGCGCCGCGCAGATCGGTACCCAATGGCTGGTATCCTGCAACAGCTACACCCCGAGTGGCAAACTGCTGAAAGCCTGGGGTCCTGGCACCACCACGGCCGACACCACCTGTCCGGCCGCGGCCGCACCGGTCACCGTCGCCGACTACGTCTACGACAACCTGGATCGCCTGAATACCCTGACCGAAAACCTGCCGGCGGCCGACGGCGGCAACCGCGTCACCCAGACCGTCTACAACGCCGACGACAGTGTCCAGATCCTCAAAAAAGCCGTGGGCACCGGTATCGCGCAGAATTATGCGACCTACACCTACAGCAACAACGGCTTGGCCGTTACCGTCAAGGATGCCAAAAACCAGCTGACCACCTATCAATACGACGGTCACGACCGGAAACTGAAAACCTTGTATCCGGACAAAGTCACCGCCGGCGCCTCCTCGGCCACCGACTACGAACAGGTGGCCTACGACGCCAACAGCAACGTCACCAGCCTGCGCAAACGTAACGGTCAAAGCATTACCTTGGCCTACGACAACCTCAACCGTCTGCTGAGCCGGACCTATCCGACTGCCGCCGACAACATCAGCTTCAGTTACGACCTGTTGGGCCGTAAAACCGCCGCCAACAAAACCGGCTACGCCATCGGCTACGTCTACGACAACGCCGGCCGCCTGACCAGCACCACCGCCGGCGTTGTAGACCGTCTGGGTGATGCGGTTGCCGTCGTCGGCCACCGGCAGGTTTTCGGTCAGGGTGTTCAGCCTATCCAGGTTGTCGTAGACGTAGTCGGCGACGATCACCGGCGCGGCGGCGGCCGGACAGGTGGTGTCTAACGCGGTTTGCGCGGGACCCCAGGCTTTCAGCAGTTTGCCGCTCGGGGTGTAGCTGTTACAGGACACCAGCCATTGGGTACCGATCTGCGCCGCGCTACGGATCAGACGGCTGTCGGCGTCGCGAACGATGCGCCTCCTACCGTCGGCACATCCTATCGGCGCACGTTATCGGGTTATGGGTGCCATCAGATATTGCGACGATATAAGGAGTCGCCGGGTTCAACCGCCGGATGCGGAAAACCACATGTCCGGTGGTGTGGGAGAGGTGACGGGCGCAATCCCGTCACCCCGACCCGATCGGCCTTGCATGTTACGGGTTACCGATTGCGACCTACGGCCTCAGACTAAAAATCGGGGAAACCTCATCAGTTATCACAGGAAAGAAAGGCTTCCAACAAAGAACATCCCAATTCTTCGGCAACAAATTTACATTGGATTGACTTTTCAGGAAGTGATATTCCCCCATTGTTTTCATATTTACTAGACGGTTCCATAGTAACTAAATCTTTTTCATATTTAATTCCAACAGCTTTTGCACCTTTTGCTAGCGTTGCCCATGTTTTAACTCCCACGGCCTCTAGCATCGGAGCTTGAATCGCTTTCCATTCTGTTTGAGTAGGATGCCTTACACCTTCAGACGATTGATTTAAGGCTTCAAGAATTTTTTCACCAAGTTCATCTGTTTGAGTTTCATCAATGACATGTACAGTACCCAATGCGACCCAAATTCCAGCAGTTGTTAGCGAATAACCCTGAATAAAAATTTTGCCCTTTCTTAAAATGGCAGACGCACGTTTCATTAATTGACCCTACTATTGAATTCTAAAGCTAATCTATGAGCTAAGGATATTTAATTAAATTTACACAAACACCACAAGATGTACCATATTCGATTATTTGATTTAGAACCCCTTGTTGCGCGGCGGTACCAGAGTTCGGTATAGCAATATCAAGAGCCTTACCGGTAATTTGTCCCTCATTAATTATCGCGCCTGCCCAACCCTGTGAGCCTGTCCCAGCATAATTAGCAACACTATTCACATACTTTGTAAGTGTATTGCTCAGCGTAGACATATTCTGATAAGACGCCGCATTAAGATCGACGCTTTTTATGCTAGTAGCTACCCCATTTACAAACTTATCGATTACAGGGAAATTACTCGGTAAATTTTGGCCTAGAGCTTGTTCAATTGCCTGTCCTCTTGCAAAAGGATTTAAACTCCAAACACCACTATCTGCAACGGCATTACTAGTGATAGACCCTGTTCCTCCTAAAGTTAGCATAGGTACAGTAAAGGACATACTTATTGCTGGGTTGTTCTGAGAAACCCCGTAAAAAGCACTAGCCGTCGTGTTTAACTCCGTCATGTAGTTGCCCGCCAGCATCCTTGCATCAGCCGCAATCAACCCACTGGGATCATTCCGGTTAAACGGATTATTCCCCACATACGCATACAGATTCAAGCCGTCTTGGTAGCCAATCGGATCGGTCTGCAAGAACCGGCCAATCGCGGGCGAGTACATCCGGGCTTTGTAGTAGTACAGGTTCAGTGGGCCTAACAGCTGCTGACCGGTGTAGCGGAACCTGACGCCGGTGGTGGCATTCGGTTCGCCATAAGGGCCGTAGCTCAAGGTGGCGGTACTGGTGCCGGCACTGTTGGCGGTGGCGACAATGCTGCCTTGGTGGTCGCTGTACAGCCAGGTTTTGTTGGTGGTGACGGCGCCTTCGTACCAGACTAAGGGTTGGTCAACGCCTGGGCCGTGTACGTAGCGTCTCAGCAGGGTGCCGGTGCTGTTGTATTCAGCCACCAGGTCGCTGCCGTCGTAGCTCAGGTTGGTGATAACACCGGCCAGGGTGGTTTGACTCAAGCGGCCGGCGCCGTCGTAGGCCAGGCTGTTGGCCGAGCCGGTTTTGTTGGCGCTGGTCAGCTGGTTGTCGAGGTTGTAAGCGTAAGTCCACACGCCGTCACCACCCAGGTTGCCGTTGGCGTCGTAGCTTAAGGTGCTGCCGGCGGCCGTGGCGTATTGGTTCAGGCCGTTGGCGGTGTAGCTGCGGGTGCCGTTGGTGTAGCCGGTCCATTGGTAGCTGTTGTTGGTCCAGCTGGCCGCTTTGATGTCTTGCACCTGGTTGCGGGTGTAGCTCCAGGTGTTGTCCTGGGCGGTGCCGGCCAGGTTTTGGGTCAGGCTGGCCAGCGCCGACTGGGTGTCGTAACCGGTGACGGTGGTGGTGCCGTTACCCAGGGTGACGGTGGTGCGCCGCGACAGGTCGTCGTAGGCGTAGCTGGCCGCGATTGGTTAACATGCGGCGCAATACGGCGTTGCCTATTGACGCCCTACCGATTGCGACTTACGGCCTTGCGCGGCGCTGCGGATCAGACGGCCGTCGGCGTCGCGAACGATGCGCCTCCTACCGTCGGCACATCTTATCGGATTATCCGACTGCGGCCGACAACATCAGCTTATTGCGGTTATTCAATTTTTGACAGATTAAAAAAGCAGCTAAGAGATTTGCAGACAATCTCTATTTCGCTCTCTGGATAAGTTTCATCTTCTGCGACTAAATCATGAGGTATGCGAACTAAAGCAGGATCTTCCAAATTACTCCCCTTCATTTTTAAAAAATAAGGATCGCCAGAACCAGTTAGACATGCGGCAATTGGAAGATAGCCAATATTTGAAACAACTTTTCCTGGATAAGCCAATAGCGCCTCTTCAATCATTTGATCAGCATTAAACCACTTTAAATCTACACCTAGCCCAGATTCATCAAATTTTTCATCAAGTGAAAAACAGACACCAGATAAAGGGTAATTCTGCAAAAGGTCTGTGAACCACTCTGGCAATAATTCCGATGGCAAATTATTAACCAGCTTATCAGCTTCCGATTTGGTTACTTTCGAACCATTGAGAGAGGATTGTATTTTTTGCAACGCTGTTATCGCGTTCATTTGCATTCCAGCCCACGTAGAGAATAGCGCAGCCTATTCGGACGCATGTGATTAAAATGCCTCATGCGTCGAAAAACTGCTAGCGTCG